>NZ_CP009527.1 GCF_000970025.1 Methanosarcina barkeri MS | reverse complement strand
GAACGGGGTTACTTTCATTAGTGTCAGTAACTCCATCATTTTCAAAGTCCCAGGACACTGTATCTGCATTTGCGGACAAATCAGTAAACTGGACAACTAAAGGAGCATAACCTTCACTGACATTGGTACTGAAATTAGCTACAGGAAGAACTGGTTCAGGGTTCTCAGTAACAGTTATTGTAGCTAATTTTGAATTTGTACCGTTTGCATTGCTTGCAGTCAGATTAACTGTGTAGTTTCCGGGAGTTGTAAACTCACGAACGGGGTTACTTTCATTAGTGTCAGTAACTCCATCATTTTCAAAGTCCCAGGACACTGTATCTGCATTTGCGGACAAATCAGTAAACTGGACAACTAAAGGAGCATAACCTTCACTGACATTGGTACTGAAATTAGCTACAGGAAGAACTGGTTCAGGGTTCTCAGTAACAGTTATTGTAGCTAATTTTGAATTCGTACCGTTTGCATTGCTTGCAGTCAGATTAACTGTGTAGTTTCCGGGAGTTGTAAACTCATGAACGGGGTTACTTTCATTAGTGTCAGTAACTCCATCATTTTCAAAGTCCCAGGACACTGTATCTGCATTTGCGGACAAATCAGTAAACTGGACAACTAAAGGAGCATAACCTTCACTGACATTGGTACTGAAATTAGCTACAGGAAGAACTGGTTCCCCTTTGGATCCGAGGGTAATTACTTTAGTAATGTTTCCTACTTTTACCTCAAAGTCCCCAGGAGGAAACGCTGTTGTATTATAGGAATAACTGAAGTTTCCGTTTGAGTCAGCTTGTATAGTCTGAGAAGCCGTAATTTTCAGATTAACCTCTGAGACTTCTTCTTTAGCATCTCCATCGATCCTTATTTGATAAATTCCCGTAGGAATATTCGATCGAGATACAATAGCAGTGTCTCCTGAAGCATTTGCGCTTTTTGTTAACCAGATAACCTTCTTTGCCCTCACATTGAGGTTATTCACACCTGTAGCTTCAACTGTAAAGAGATTACCTAGCTCATTAACAACTGACACATTTTGAAGACTATACTCGTACTCTCCCTCGGAAACAGAAACATTTTTCTCAAAAGTTACAAGTACGTTGAGTTTCTCCTCAGGAGAGGCACTACCATTTACATTGATAGTATCCCCACAAACAGGTTCTTGAGGAGAATATTTCCAATCAACAGGATTAGTAACATTAATTGTAGTTAATTTTGAATTTGTACCGTTTACATTGCTTGCTGTCAGATTAACTGTATAGTTTCCTGGATCTGCAAATACGTGAACTGGATTACTTTCATTAGAGGTAGCAGTTTCATCTCCAAAGTTCCAGCTTACAGAAGTTGCATTTTTCGAACTGTCGTTAAACTGGACAACTAAAGGAGCATGACCTTCACTGATATTAGTACTGAAGTTTGCTACAGGAAGAACTGATCCCGTGTTTATTTCAACAACTTCCGAATCTAAAACAGAGAACATGGCATTGAAACCTAACGTTCCATCAGAAACTTTATCCTTCAGAATCTCAACATTCTGGGAAAGACCCATGTCCATCTCAACCGTTTGAGGAATAAACGACGTGATATTTGCTGCCGATGCACATGGTATCCCTAGTCCAAAAAAAACTAGGAAGATTAAAACACTATACAGCTTATTCATATATATTTCTCCATAAATTATATTATAAAGTTGTATGACATCATCAAAATCAATCAAATCGTTAATCAGAATCAAGGGAAATTGTGTAATAGCCTGCCACTAAAGCTAATCCATTCTTGAAAAAAACCTGATAGTTTTGATTTGTGGAACCCAACACCGGATTAATATAAATATCGTAGTTGCAGCTTGAGTCTGTTATATAGGAACTTACGGTTTTGAGAAGTTCGGCAGATTTTGCAGTAAAGATATTTACACCCCAAGACTGTGTTCCATCGTTTTTTTTATTGATATTTTTCTCATGTTCGTCCCCCACACATTTATAATATTTTGATACTTTTGGGGAATAATATTAATAGTAATAAACATGTACACTATTTAAATTTTTTCATATTGTTACCACGGTACCAGTAAACAAAAATGTGTATTTTAACCAGACCAGGCTAATTTCATAAGGAAATCACTTTTAAAAAAGATAAACAATGATGTATACTATTCTTACCACTAAATAATAAAAGCCAGAGTCTTAAGTTCTTGAAAACTTCTCACTAAAATGCTCGCAGAGAAGAGTCAACAAATGCGGAAGGTAGGTTGATATTAAAATCTGCCATTCCATAAGAAACCTCATCCAGTACAATCCAAACTTCCTGGGAAGAGCCCATGTTCATCTCAACTGTTTAAGGATCAAACAAAATGATGTTTACTGCAATGCTCACTATATCTTCAATCCAAAAAAAAGGTTAGAAGGATTGAAACTTTATACAGCTTATTCATAGTTCCTATCTGCTCAAAGTAGATTATAAAGTTTTACAACATCATCAAAATCAATGATATTGTTATTGTTATAATCAAAAAGAGTAACAGGAACATTTTCTTTCATCCAATCCATGTTAGCATAGTATGCCACTACATCATCAAACTCCACTATTCCATTTCCATTGATATCCTCACAGAGACCATTATGATCCAAATCTGTTGGTGAGTTAGTGTAACCTGGGAAAACTACATTCTCAAAAACATTGATTGTAGCTAATGCCGAATCTGTACCGTTTGCATTGCTTGCTGTCAAATTAACTGTGTAGTTTCCAGGAGTTGTAAACTCATGAACTGGATTACTTTCTCCAGAGTCGATAGATCCATCGTTTTCAAAGTCCCAGGCTATCGTATCTGCATTTTCGGACAGATTTGTAAACTGGACAGTTAGAGGAGCAAAACCGCTAGTAACATTAGCAGTAAAGTTTGCGTGTATATCATCGTTATATTGATACACCTGATAGTCCCCTGAACCAAGAACATATAAATTGTCATTAGCTAAGACCAATGCAGTTGGGTAGCTAAGTCCAGTATATTGAGCTAAATAACCAAAGTTACTGTCATACTCAATTACCCTGTCGTTGTAGTAGTCAGCTACATAAATATTTCCAGAGGGATTATTCGCAACTGCTATACTGCCATTAAATTGAGTGTTATCAGTTCCTTTACTGCCTAAACTTGAGACATAGGTTCCATCTAAACCAAACTTCTGTACCCTATAATTGCCCATATCAGCAACATATACATAATTTCCACTTACAGTGATTCCAGCTGGCGATTTCAGATTTCCATTGCCCGATCCCAGCGTACCCCAGCTCGTTA
The DNA here is from genome assembly GCF_000970025.1 of Methanosarcina barkeri MS. Lineage (GTDB taxonomy): Archaea > Halobacteriota > Methanosarcinia > Methanosarcinales > Methanosarcinaceae > Methanosarcina > Methanosarcina barkeri. The sequence continues at coordinate 38,412 of NZ_CP009527.1, read as the reverse complement.
AATAGTTACCTGAAGAATCTAGTTTTTGAATTCTGTTATTTTTCATATCTGAAACATATATATTCCCTAAAGAATCTAATGCAATTCCAGTAGGGAAATTAAAATACCTATTTTCAGTTCCAGTGCTACCCCAGGTATTTAAGAGAGTTCCGGCTGAATCGAATTTCTGGATTGAGTCATTCACAGTCGCATAGATATTTCCAGCTGAATCAATTGCAATATCTCTAGCAGGTATATTGAATTCTGTAAGATATTCACCGTTTCCGCTGAATTTCTGTACTCGGTTATCAAGCTCAGCTACATAGACATTGCCAGAAGTATCAGTAGCAATTCCACTCATGCCATAAAACTGCCCTGCATCATTTCCAAATGAACCCCATGTCTGCAGAGATGAAAATTGAGCCGAAGCAATTGAGACAAGGGAAAGCGCACCAACCAGTGCTAATATTATTATTAATTTCTTCATCTTCAGGCCTCCAGTGTAATAGTATGCATACCAGTTGACAGATCCATCCAGAAAATCGTATCCACTCCATTGGTTTTTGTACTCAGTGCCACACCATCAAGTTTCGGAGAGTAAGCTCCCTCGACTCTCATAGAAAAGCCCTCTACTGTGCCAGGATTGTGGTTCACAACAGTGTAAGTATTAGCTCCTGTGCATCTCACTTCTACATTGCTCGCAGCAATCCAGTAATCAATATACTGAGATACTGTTGGATTCCAGAGCTTACGAGCCTGCTTCTGGGCTGAAATATTACTCAGCAAACCGTCAAAAGTTGTATTGATTGTGTGGCCGGTTTTATCATAATAATAGTTATATGATTCCTCACCCGGAAGTGACGAATTGTCAGGCCAGTAATCATGCCATATACTTACCCCATAAGTTGAAAGCATGTCATCAATTGTATCATCAGTGTAATAGGTAAGTGCTGATCCTTTTCCTGAAAAGCCTGACTTCCACTGATAAAGAGGGGTACTATTATTAAGTGCCAGATTCGTGTTTTGCCAAACGATATCAACAGGCAACCCAACTGAGTTAATCTTGGATGTACCGATGTCTTCATCTATTGGGACGTCGATATAGGCCCAAGCATATGGCACGTTATTCTGCTGGAACAAATCCATAATGTAATGCGGGCTCGTAGAATCCCATCCGCAGCTCTTCAATCCAATGTTTCTTTTGCCGTTACCCAGACCATGATCAATCCAATTCCGGTACGAATAATTTGTAACATACCAGGGTAGATAAGTTTCTGCCATTGCACGATCAGGATAGTCTTCCCCACTTGCTCCCAAGCTATGTGGTGTTATCTCAAAACCGTGAGCATACATATCATCAACTATAGATTTCAATTCTGGACTGTCCAGTCCCTCCCCACCATATGATGAAACCGCAAACACCGACCAGGTTGCTGTCAGATTATGACCGATAAAGCCCTTTTTTCCGTAAGTAGGATCGCCTGTGTTATTGGTTCCATACATAACAGTTCGCAGTGAATCATGATCTGTATAATCTGCATGTTCTGCAAAAATTAAAGCACCCAGATATCCAGATGGAACAGGCATAGGAGTTAACTGAGGTGAAGAAAGGGGAAGATCCAGTAAACTAGACCTTGTGACGCTGGCATTTCTGGTCTGGTAGTTTAAACGTATTTCTTCACCTGTTGTACTATCACCAGACGTATTCGGTACAATCAGTAAATTAGTTTGTTCCTCTGCATTGTCTGTGTACAGCATAACGTTCTTTCTATTAACCGTATTCAGGCCGTCTCCATAGAATTCATATGCTCTGCTGCCATTTACAGGCACGCCATCTTTAGTAACCTGAGTTTGAGCCAGATACGTAACCGAATGGTTGAGATTAAAAGAGTCATTGGATAAGAAACAGGCATCCTGAACAATACGGTTCTCTCCTGTGTATGTTAAAACCGCACTTGACCCGGGAGCATAGCAATTTTTCCAGCAAATACCATTAATTGTAGACTCTACAAGGGAACAATTCGTCAATTCACTGTTGTTATCCTGGTAAAATGAGGTTCCTATGGAGCTATTGATACTCAAATCATTATTCAATACATTTAAACCATAATCCGACTGCTGAATTGCATATGACCCCATATATCTGGGTAGCCCACCATCGCCGTACACCAGTCTTTTAATCATTGTTATGTCATCAGGAGGAATATATGTCAGATTCCTGTAATTTTGCTCTACCTCAGCCCGGGATAATACCCGATTATAGAGTCTAAACACGTACATACTACAGTTACAGTTGGATAATCCATAGCCAGAGCCTATGGTGATATTCTCAGTACCTCCTGTTACCGGAGAATTCCAGGTACTAGAGCCTGCATCTTCACCATTGATATAAACGTGGGCAATGCTGTTATCATAGGTTGCCACGATATGATACACCTGCCCGGCAACAAGATCAGCATCTGATTCGTAGCTTTTCCACCCGCCACTCGTGGCTGCAGCAAAACGAGCATGATTGTAAGGAGAAGTCGAAGAACAGGTCAAATACCAGTCAGTTGCCCAGTTTTTGTGCTTGCTCACAAGTGCCCCATATTGCGTGAAACTATTAATTGAGCCATAAAACTCAATAGACATAGGACTGGAAATGTTAGTCTGCGCATTATTAGAGACGTCTATCTTACTACTGACACCGTTAAGACTTAGGTAACTTGTACCAGTCTTTAAGTCGGCCTTCTGAGTTACACTCGTAGCATAGCCGGTATTACTGTTTCCGCTGAGATCTACCAGGGAATTCCCTGATAGAGTACCATTATAATAAACAACCAGACCATCTGAAACCGCTGTCACGTACGTTGTCGGTGCTGCTTGAACGCATGAAATGAGCAATAAAATTCCAATTAGTATTAGCAAAAAGAACCGATTATTTACCATGAGATCGACATTCCCTTTTATTTCGGTAATTACCACTTTCCTGCCATTGACACACGTAAAGGGTCCATTATTACCCTATCTCAAGACCTCCTTAACAAGAAGGAGGAAATTCCCTTTCTAGAAGTAAAGTGGCAGTTGGTAATGAGAGCCAATAACTTACTAAATAACTGTAATTTGTTGTCACTAGGTGAATGTATTACAGTTATTATATATATAAACTGTGAGATAGGATTTATGTCCGTTTCTTATATAACACTTTCTGAAAATAAGAAAGGAGTTTTTGGAAGTTATAAACATTTTTTTCAGTTAGTTCTAGACTCATAAAATTGTCCAGATTCCAAAGACTTCACAAAACCCTGCTTCTGTACAGACTTACACCTGCAAAAAAATAAATTATTTAAGAATTTATCTCGTTTTTAAGCCCTCACTATTGTCAGCAGATGTGTACCTGGTGAAAGGTTCATCCAGAACACCGTGTCATTTCCATTCATTTTGGTGTCCAAATCGTTGCCATCCAGTTTCACAGAGTAGGACCCTGTTACCCGCATGGCATAACCAGAGACAGTTTCAGAATTGTGGTTGATCAAAGTGTATGTGTCCTGACCAGTACACTTACATTCAACGTTACATGCAGCTCGCCAGTAGTCAATATACTGGCTTACAGTCGGGTTCCAGAGCCTACCAGCTTTCTTTTGTTCAGACATATTTAGCAAAAGATTATCGTATGCTTCATTGATCGTGTGATTGTCTTTATAATAATAGTAGTCTTCAAAGGCTTCACCGTTATACGCCGTGTAATCATGCCAGAAACACACTCCATAACTGTCAATCATATTTTGAAGTGCAGTATTGTTGAAATAATTCAGAGCAGTTTTATCTGGCGCCCAGGTTGAGGTCCACTCATACATAGGTGTGCCATCGTCCCAGGTAAAATTCGTATTAGTCCAGACAATATCATAGGGAAGCCCAAGAGACTGAATACGACTCGTGGAAAGACCTCTTTCTGGCGATCCATATTGATCCTGATATGCCCAGGCATACTGAACCTCATGCTCACGCAGTAAATCCCCTATGTAATATTGTGAGGAGTCTTTGTCCAGACCCAAACTCTTTAAACCCGTGTTTCGATTTCCGCCATTTAACCCATGGTCAATCCAGTTTCTTGAAGTGTAATTGCTGGCGTACCAGGGTAAATAGTATCCAGTAGTGTCACGAGTTGGATTGCCTTCACCCGCCCAACCAATTACGTTGTGAGGTACTATCTCAAAACCATGTGCATACATGTCATCAAGTGTTGCTTTGAATGAGACATTATCAAAACCAACCCCAGCACCGCCAGAAGAAGCTGCAAATGCCGACCATGTGCACATTAGCTCGTGTCCTATGTACCCTTGCGTACTATCCTCAGGCTCAATGATATCGTTGGTTCCATACATCATGGTTTTCAAGGAATCAGGGTCTTGTGCATCAGCATGAATTGCAAAACTTAGGGAGCCAAGGTATCCACTCGGACAGGGCATTGGTGTCAGCTGTGGAGAAGAAAGAAGAAGATCTACTGAATTATTCCGGGTAGTTCCAGCTGTCCGGTTCTGATAGTAGTTATATATTGGGTTACCTGACGAGTTGAAAATACAATCATTTTGAATCTCACCATTATCAGTATAGGCCTGAACAGTGTAGCCTTGAACAGCATTTTCTGAAATTGTGTTTAACCCATCCCCATAAAATTGAAATGCGTTACCAATCACCGGAACTGCTTCTTTTGTAACCAGCGTGTCTTCAGTGTAAGTCACAGAATTTGAGAGATGAAGAGAATTATTTAAAAGACTAAGGTTCTCCAGCCTGGTCCGATTGTCCCCGAAAAATGACAGCAAAGCTGAAGAACCGGGTGCATAATAGTTCTTCCATTTTACACCTGAGATTGAGGAGTTCAACAGGTTGTAATCGGTCTCTGCGCCTCCATTATCCTGATAATATGGCATTGATACCGATCCAAGTGAAGACAGGTTCGAATCGACCACACTCACTCCGGACACTGACTGGCTCATAGCATGTGATCCCATATATCGAGGTAATCCGCCGTCACCATATGCTTTTTTCTTCAAGTCGATGATCTCCGAAGAAATATCTGGTACATATTTCCATTTGTCATTTTGATGATTCTGTTGTACTTCAGATAATGTCAGAGCACGATCATAGAGTCTGAAAGCCAACATACTACAATTAAGATAATTCAGACCATTTTCTGCATAAGCAATCGATGTATTGTAGTTATTCCCGGACATCGGAACTGCCCATACTGGACTCTCGTCAGCAGACGAATCAACCCCATTGACGTAGACATGTACGATATTTCCGTCGTATGTTACCACAATATCATAAACTTGACCAGCTTCCAAGTAAATATCGGATCTACAGTGATGCAAAACCCCGTTTGTGTCGAACATTCCAAACACTATTTTTTGTAAAGAAGGGTCACTCCTGCACGACAGGTACCACCCTGTACCGTTTTCGTCGGAATACTTCGAAACGATTGCCCCATAACTGGAAAACTCGTTGATTGAGCCTATAAATTCTACAGAGATTTCGGATGTGATGTTTGTGCTTGCGTTGTTGAGAATATTTGCCTGGCTATTTGAACCGGAAAAAGAAACATAATCAGCGCCTGTGGATAACAGCGTCCCTTGAACGGCATTTTTAAGATACCCGTCATTGTAATTTCCAGATTCATCCAGTAGAACATTGCCAGTGATATTCCCATTATACGAGGCCACCAAGCCATTTGTTACGGGTGCTGCTGCTCCTGGAAATGCCAACATGGAGAGCAGCAGCAACCCGAATAAAACTTTAAATATATTTTCCATAGTTTTTCATTCCTATTGTCCAGATTATCGACATCATTGAGTTACTTTATTTATTATTATACGATGTACATATTAATCGTTGATAGCATGTTGTTTAACTTGTATGTATATTCTTTAACTGTATAAATAATTATAGACAGTTAAAGAATATAGAGATGCATTTCGAAAGTAAAGAACAGAAAAAAACAGTAATACGATCAAAAATATGATGCATATAAAAATGAAAAATTTTTCAAACTTAGCATTTACTAATAATTTGTATTATTCTCCTTCTTTGCAGGACTTTGCAAGATAAATTGAAAACTCTTGGTTATCATAGATATGGTATACATTTTTACAAAAATTAACAGAAGTTAGATCACTTTCATTAACCTGTCCAACACCTTTCCATACCGTAGAATAAGCTTGTTTTTCATACTCTGTTATCAAAAAATACTGAGTAATATTAGCTGGGAAGACACCGGTTTCAAATGAACTTAAATTTGTTGGAAAACTGGACCAAGGTCCAACTGAGGACATATGAATTGAAGAATAATTTGAACCATAAATAAGAGAAGAATAACGATGTAAAGGACTAAGTAAGGTAATTGTAGGTATATCCTCGTTTTTAGAATCCACCAACCACTTTCCTCCAGAAATGTCATAAGCAGTAAATTCATCGCTTGGATATGTAATAATAGGAGATTGGTACAGTGAGGCAACTGTAGTAATTACAGACAGGACTATGAGAAGATTTAGAACTATCTTATATTGTTTACGCAAAGAAACCATAAGGTATCCTAACAACAATGGCGTAAATATCATGTTAACATCTAAATTAATAAATCTGTATGGAGTATGAGCTTGAGACGACATAAAAAGAAAAATATAAAAAATGCTACCAAAAACAAAACACAAAGAAATCGATTTCAAGCCTTTTTCGGAATTTTTGAATATAAATAAAATTGAAAGTAACGAAAAGATATAGTACGTCAATTCATCAAATGTCATAATTAGGAATGACCTTATTGCTGTTAAATAACCCAACTTATCAAAATACCCAGTTGCTACATTTAATGTTGTAGTATCCGAACCTCTTTGGAGAAGAGTATTTTCTATTTGCTCAAAAATTACAATAGCATTTTTTGTCAAAGCGTACTGAGTTAGATACCAGATAGACGAAGTTATTAAAAAAATCATAATTAAACGTAAAGTTACTTTGTGAGAGTTCCTATCTGACAATGTTTCCTCAAGGTATATACATACGAGATATAGTAGAAAAATCAACGATACAATGGGATGAGTAAACGGAAGTACTAAGCAGATTATAACAACAAAGATTCTATAGCGGAAATCACTGTTTTTATTAAGTGTATAAAAGAAAAGCGGCAAAATTAAAGTTGAAATAAGCATATAATATATTGTTGAAAAAAACCAAGCAAAAAATAGAGGTATTGAAGCTATAATTGAGTATATAATAAAATTCTGATCTTGTTTAAATGATTTTGCCCAGCAATAAATAGAAAGCATATAAATGATAACAAATAAAGAAGGAATATACTTTGATACTTCTAAAGCAGATGTGTTTAAAACTTGGCCAATTTGAGAAATAAGTACTGAAGTATACGGATAAAAATTATAATCAGGAATATATCCATAAATACTTACGTCCATTGCATACCCTACATAATCGGCATTATCGCCTCTGCCCATGATCAGCATATAGTTCTTTAGTTTGGGAAGCAAAACTAACAAAGCATTGCAAAAGATAATCTGAAAAAACCCTAAATTAAATTGCTTGCTGCTCCTAGTGGAAATGGAAGACCACAAAAGAAACATACCATTTATTAAACTAAATAGTAGAGATATCCAGAAAATTAAAGGCGTGGAGGAATATATAGAAACTTCATAGCCCATAGCTGGTTTTCTTGCAATTAGTAAAAGAGAATAAGATACAAGTATAAAAGATATCGATGTAAATAATAACTGGAACCTGTTAGAGCGATATATTTGTACTGGTAATTTGAATCCGAAAAATACAGTGAAGTTGCTTAGTTCCAAAATAGTTTTTTGGTCATTCTGATCCGTATCAAAGTCTTTTAGCATATAGTGCCTCCGGTTCCATAAGAGCCGGTTATCAATACTCTGGGTGCAATGCTCTAGCCTGCCAAGTTTCTACAGGGATTTTGGAACTTTGTTTGAAGCTTTGAGAAATTTCATAAAAACATGAAATAATATTTCATTGTTTTGAATTGAACTACCTGATATGCCTTTCCTTATCTGTTTTCAGCCTTCAAAGCCCATTTTAACAGGTTTTCTCTACAAAGCCTAATTTTCAAATACCACTTTAGAATGTCATAGAGTTGTTCTGTCATTTCCGATGTTTAATGGTAGCAGCTGTTAATACAAAAATATCTTTATTTCTATTTTAAAAGTGTTACCTTATATTAGGCTGAGGTGTATATAAATTTATTTGTAAAGTTAATTACTTACCCATGTAAAGACTTGTAAATATTCTACTGCTGGACAAAACAAGTACTATCACTTAAGATAACCAACAGGTGGCTGAGTTTTTGCCAGAAAGTAGCAGTCCCATGGAAATCTGATGAAAGCAGCTTTGCCTTCAGCTTTCGCAGACGATACTCCTGAAGATAAAAGCCTCAGCGTCCTCATTCAGGAAAGGATAGAGAAAGCTTCAATTTCTTTAGATAACATCAATTTCATACCGCTCTCTGCCGCTAAAAGATGAGTGGTGCACAGTGTAGCCAGCTAACTTGCCAGAAGAGTGCTTACGATGCAATAATAAAAGCTGTTCTGAAACATGGAGGCAGAATTCCGTCAGATGTAAAAAGACAATAAAAAGAGACAGGCCTGTAGGAGGTACACCACTAGTGACTGCTCGTAATGAAACAATTATCGATGGTATTTCAAGAATATTTTGAAAACAGATATTAAGGAAAGTACTGTAGTCACTGTTTAAAATAATGAGACATTCTGTATGTAAATGCACGCTTCTCACAAAATTTATTTAGTTGAAGTTTACCACTCCATTGCCTGTAGACAAGATCAATATTTTGGGAATATGAGTTATTGAGATCTTCTTAAGCTATTCATACTCCTCAAAGTCCTGATTTCTTTTGCTCGGTCACCTACCACAAATGAATTAGGTTTTATATTTGTGGCTACAACAGATCCTGCAGCTATGACAGATCCTGCACCAATCGTCACTCCACCTAAAATTATAACATTTGCTCCAATCCAACATCCATCTCCAATAATTATTTTTTTAGTTACGTGTTTTCCGACTCTTTTTTTTTCATTTCCTAATTCATGAGTGTCAGTAATAAATAGTGTGTTTGGTCCTATGCCAACATTATTACCAATAACAGTATGATGCCTTATCTCAACATTATTACTCATTGACACGTTATCTCCAATCTCTATGGGGCCAATTAACTTACAAAAATTTGAAATATGAACGTTTTTCCCGAAAATATATTTTCTAGTTAATAATTCAATAAAGTAGACATTTTTCCCAATATAAGGAACTGAAGCACATTTTATAAAAGGAAATAATATAAGTCCTCTAATCCTCCACACTGGCCTTAACGACGTGTCTATAAACATTAATCTTGTCATTAATAAGATTAGAGGTGTTATAATTCCATCGACTGCTATTGTTATATATTTACATATTTTTAGTAGATAAGAATAATAAGTTACAATATGAGTTATAATTCCATTGATTGATATTGACATATGTCTACCTGCATTTAGTAGGCTAGAACCATAAGTCATTTTTAACAAACAAGATGTTATATATTTTAGCTTAACCATAATCTTGATACCCCACTAATCAAAAAAATAGTCGTATTATAGAAATGATTTCCCATACTTAAGTTTTATTATACGTTTTTTAACTTATATATACATAAACGAAAAGTAAACTCAATTATTTATAGGTCAAAGCGTAAAACCCCGAAGTCTTTAGCTTCGTGGTAGTTCACGTCTTATCCTGAAATGATTTTTCAAATACATAATACAACATCAAGCGACGCAAAAAGTTAAACATTGAGTAAATTTCAATTTCATTTTGTCATTGTGAAATGATTATGTAAAATAAAACAAATTCAAAGTTGGAGTAAAATAACGGGTCACCTGTATAGAACATACAAGCGTAATAAAAAATTAAAAAAATGAGACCTTTTTTGGATAAAATAGATAAAATAGATATAAGTATACTTATAGATAAGTATACATGCAGACTTGTATCCAAATATAATATGTACAGGTATTCAATTAAGAGAGATATAAAAACATAATTAGGAAGATACGCAAGAATATCTGTAAAAATAAATTAAAGGCTCTTCATATCTTAAAGTGTAAAAAAACCTTCTAAAAAGATCCGAACAAATCTTTACTTACTACTATATTAAACACATTCAAGTATTTCAAGATATTAGTATACTTATATACATGTATATTAAATGCTTGATATACAAGTGTACTTTATTACAGAAATACAAAAACACGCAAAATCAAATATCCAATTATGTACGGCCTCAAGACAAATGAAGTGTACACTTGACAAAGACAGTAACAATCAACAATATCAAAAGGGGTCACCAAAAATATACATACTCATTTCCGATGTAACTCAAAAATTGTTATAATAAAAATAACTCAGGTTAGCCTCTAATTATATATACACACTCATTTCCGATGTAACTCAAAAATTGTTATAGACAAAAATAACTCAGGACAGCTTTTAATTATATATACATACTCATTTCCGATGTAACTCAAAAATTGTTATAATAAAAATAACTCAGGCTAGCCTCTAATTATATATACACACTCATTTCCGATGTAACTCAAAAATTGTTATAGACAAAAATAACTCAGGTTAGCCTCTAATTATATATACATACTCATTTCCGATGTAACTCAAAAATTGTTATAATAAAAATAACTCAGGCTAGCCTCTAATTATATATACACACTCATTTCCGATGTAACTCAAAAATTGTTATAGACAAAAATAACTCAGGTTAGCCTCTAATTATATATACACACTCATTTCCGATGTAACTCAAAAATTGTTATAATAAAAATAACTCAGGTTAGCCTCTAATTATATATACACACTCATTTCCGATGTAACTCAAAAATTGTTATAGACAAAAATAACTCAGGCTAGCCTCTAATTATATATACACACTCATTTCCGATGTAACTCAAAAATTGTTATAGACAAAAATAACTCAGGTTAGCCTCTAATTATATATACACACTCATTTCCGATGTAACTCAAAAATTGTTATAGACAAAAATAACTCAGGCTAGCCTCTAATTATATATACACACTCATTTCCGATGTAACTCAAAAATTGTTATAGACAAAAATAACTCAGGTTAGCCTCTAATTATATATACACACTCATTTCCGATGTAACTCAAAAATTGTTATAATAAAAATAACTCAGGTTAGCCTCTAATTATATATACACACTCATTTCCGATGTAACTCAAAAATTGTTATAGACAAAAATAACTCAGGATAGCCTTTAATTATATATACACACTCATTTCCGATGTAACTCAAAAATTGTTATAAACAAAAATAACTCAGGTTAGCCTCTAATTATATATACACACTCATTTCCGATGTAACTCAAAAATTGTTATAAACAAAAAAAACTCAGGATAGCCTTTAATTATATATACACACTCATTTCCGATGTAACTCAAAAATTGTTATAGACAAAAATAACTCAGGTTAATTATAGAATTAGATACAGTATTGAGACAGTTTGCAATCTAGCTTTTTAATCATAGAGTTCATCCCAAAACTTGAAATTTGCTTCTTGAACTTTGTATTTCGAATAATCAATCAAGCCCAAGATCATAAAAATTCTGAAAATTCCCAACGATTGATAACAAAGTGGCTTTTTGGATAGGTTCATACATATACTCATTTCCGATGTAACTCAAAAATTGATCCGTAGCAGAATTGTAGTCAAATGGATTTGTATTTTTTTAAATTTCTTTCATAAACTATATATCTAATTAGTTTCATAACATAACAACATGGCATTTTTGGATTCATGCTAATGGCATAATATCGTAGAGATAGCTTGCAGTTTTTCTGAAGAAAAAATTACATCGGAAATGAGTGTATATATATTCCCTTCCTTTTTTTCTCCGTATTCTCAAAAATCGAGTTACATCGGAAATGAGTGTATATATATTCCCTTCCTTTTTTTCTCCGTATTCTCAAAAATCGAGTTACATCGGAAATGAGTGTATATATATTCCCTTCCTTTTTTTCTCCGTATTCTCAAAAATCGAGTTACATCGGAAATGAGTGTATATATATTCCCCTTCCTTTTTTTCTCCGTATTCTCAAAAATTCGAGTTACATCGGAAATGAGTGTATATATATTCCCTTCCTTTTTTTCTCCGTATTCTCAAAAATCGAGTTACATCGGAAATGAGTGTATATATTCATCTTTAAATAGGGAGGTTGGAGGTACAGACAGAGTTCTTCTTCTTTCACAGGCTGTCCAACAATTATTGTTAGCAATAAAAAGTGCTAAAAAGAAAGCAAATAAAACCTTTAAATCAAAAAAGAAGAAATTATTTCATTACCTGAGGTAATTGTCTTACAGCTTGTTTAGGGAGGGAATAGTTCATACTTCAAAATTTGCAGTAAACGAATCCGAGGATCTTCTTTGTAATTCCTCAAATCTTGGGTCTTGTAGTATAGTCTGCTCGATGATATAAGTATCAGTAATGGGTTTTACGAAATTAACTACTCCCCTTTTTCTTCCTCTTGATATCTTATTTATAGAAAGGATACCAATTGAAGCGAGTTCGCTTATGTAATCCCCTACTCTTCGAAGTGTTACAGTGTCAAGAGAAATTATTTCAGCTATTTTGAGATATGAGTTATATATCTCAGTGGTCTCCAGGTTGCTTCCTGTAATCTCGTATCGAGAGGTGCAAGCAAAAAGGACAGCTTTTGTCTGTGTTGGAAGCTTCCGGATAATTTCTGCCTGTCTGTTAATCTCTACTTTCCCTTTTGCAGCTTTTACGTCTTGTTCACAGATTTTTAAACTGCTTCTAAGCTCTGCATTTTCTCCAGAGAGCCTTAAAAGGTCCATTGCCTTTCTTGCGTCTCCGTTCTCTTGAGCACCAAAAGCAGCACATAATGGAATAACAATATTTTCACATACGTTGTCTTTAAATGCTAGATTAGCTCTTGCTGTTAGGATATCAGCAAGTTCTTCTGCATTATATGGTGGGATAAATAATTCATTTTGTCCAATGATGCTTTTTGTTCTTCCGTCCAGGTTGTCATAAAAGATGGTATCATTTGTGATACCTATGATGCAAACGTTTTTTTGAGTAAATTCACACTCCTTGATTCTGGATAGTTGGTTAATGATATCTGGATTATTAAGCTTATCAATTTCATCAAAAATGAGTATAATAGGTATTGAAATCAGATTCACAAGTTCACAGAAATACTCGAAATTTCGGGAAATGGATGTACCAACCATCTTGTTTTCAAGATTTGGAATTGAATTTACCAGTTCTTGGTTAATGTGCCTTAAAAGAGGACTCGGAGAGCGGTAAGATTCACAAAAGATGTAAATTACTCGAATTTTATACCCTTCAACTTCTGCAGCAAGAGCTATTTCCGATGTAATTAGTTTTGTAAGCATGGTTTTACCTGTTCCGTAAGTTCCGTATACAAAAATGTTATCAGGAACATCGCCATGCATAACGTCCCGAAGGCAATTTGTATAAATATCGATAACATGGTCTCTATGTAAAACCTCATCTAATGAACGTGGATGATGCCCTTTTTTTAAGTAATCTTTATCTCTAAAAATAGTCTGCTTGGAATACAATTTACTAAGCTTTTTTGAGATTACCAACTTATCACCGGAAATAAAACGCTGTAATCTTATTTCCGATGAACATATTTAACTTTTCCTATTTTTACTTTACATTGGAAACAGGGAATCTTTCACCAAAACATATACCAGAGTTTATATCAGAGGTACATGTATAAGTTGGCCTGCATTCAGGAAGTTTTAATCTTTGTTTTTTTGGACCTTGAGTATTTTTGTACATATACTTTCTCAATTAGAAATCTGTATACCTGTATACAAATTCTATAACATACCTGTATATAAGTATACATCAATAGAAAAGATTCAGGAGGATTTATTTTTTTCATTTCCAGCTACTAACTTAATTGTGTTATACCCTACTTTCCGCACTATTTTTTCACATATAATATTTTTCGTATTTTTCTCCCATCAATCTCAGCACTTTAATTGTTTCTTCATCCAGATTTAATACCTTCTTTATCCTCTTTCCCTCAATTTCGATCTCTAACTCTGTTATTCTCCTGAACAGAAAGAATACCCATTTCATTGTTGGAGTCTGTGTTTTTTTCTTAACCTGATTTCTGATAGCTTCTTTTGCTTCTTCCAATCTTGTTCTCAGTTTCCACTCAGCTATTGAATACAATAACAAACATAGAACCATTACCATTGCAAGTGCTTCTATTCTGGATTCTTTTTTCAGATATACCTCAGACACTCTGAAACTCTTATCCTTTAAGGAACCTGAACCCTCTTTCAACTGTTCCCTGTTCTTTATAGTACTTTAGGAGTTGATCTGGAGTCAACTCCAGATCATTGGTTGCAAGAATGAACCTTCCTAACTTTGCTCTTTTTTCCTGTAATTTATCCTGATCGTGTTTTATCTCTGCTTCTATCAGGTAAAAAGTCTGTACATCTTCACCTTTCCTTGGTCTTCCTTTCTTGTTTTCAAGTCTGTGTGATTTAGTTTTTATCTCAAGTTTCGTGAATTCATACAATTCATTCTCTTTCAACCATTGTTCAGACGCTATTCTTGCATCAGCTTCACAGGCAAATTCAAGAGTAGAAAGCTTTTTAAGGGATTTTTCTGTTGCTTCAAGCTCCTTAAGAATCTTTTCATCAAATGTCTTCTCTTCCTTCTTTTTCATTTCCTCTGAACAAAATACAACCCATAACTGTTCTATTCCACCATAACAGGATTTTACAGCGTAACAAGAATAACGTTCATCAGAGCATGTTTCCAGAATTAAGTCTGTTATCAATAATTCCTTTGATTCATTGATGGTTGCAGGTACTCTCGATATGAAAAAAGCGCTAGTTCCTATTTCTTTGACATTACTTTCAGTATAAAATGCGCTGTCTGCAACATGATAGACTCTCTGATCAAGATTCAGGTTCTGTGTTACTTCCTTTATGGTTTTGATGAGAACTTTCTTATCGGAACTGTTACCATCTAACGCTCTCACAAACAGAGGAATTCCTTTCTGATCAGTAACCATAGAAATAGAAAAACGAAGTAAATCGACTCTCTTATCTTTAGGATGACCATAAGTAATGTTGATAGTTTTGCTGTTATCATCGTTTTCATAGTCACCATAAACACTGAAATTTGTAGTATCTGAATGACAAAAACGAGGATTAATAGGAACGTGTTTCATAGCTTGCAGAATTATATGGTTGAAGAGTTCAGTTGCTCCATATTCATGGATTTTGTCCAGAGTTCTGCCAAAAACGTCATCATTAAGGTGTTCTGGGAGAACACCTTCTCCCAGTAACCTTTCAGTAGGTAAGTTTTCAAAGAAAGCAGGAAATAGGTAAAGACGACGTTCAGTAAATCCTAAACCGTTAATGCACATTGCCTTAAGAACAGTAGAATGAGAAATGTTATGGCCACTTTTCTTAGGAAGAAGAGTGTCAATCAAATCTGAAATTTCAAGTTCGTCAAATACGCCAGCAATAAGGCCATAATGGCCAAGATGAGTTGTGGATTCAGAGCTGGGAGAGAGAGTCATCAAGGTGAAATTGGATGAGATTTTATAAAAAGTAAATGTATGATTCGAAAATATAAAATCCAGAAATTTTACTGCGGAAAGTGCGTTATACCAAGTACAAAAATAGTTTAAAAAAGTTAGTCCTTCTTATTCTGAGATGCAGTAGGTTTCAAAACGAAAGGTAGCTCTTTCTTTAGAATTCAGTATAATAGCAGAGTAGCCTTTTAAGAAATTCCAGCTTATTCTTATCCCAAACTGTTAAAAATCCATTTAAATAAGCTGCAAGAGACTGAAAACCAATAAACAAAATATATCTGATCATGCAGTTAAAGTTAATGGAGATTGTTTGTTTAAGAGGGTTTCTATAGTCGTCTTGCCTTCTAAATAATCTTTATTATCAATAAATACTTTGAACCATAATTCCACGCAGAGTAATTTCCAAATAAATTTTTTATGTAATCCCTTTGACCCTCTTATATTTTTTAATATCTTTTCAACATATTCCGTGTTGTATATTCCTCTTTCCACTGCTACGGGATCTAAAAGGATGTCTCGGATTTCTTGGTTGAATTTCTTAAACCATTCGTTTGTGGGTGTTGGAAAGCCTTTTTTATCTTTTCTATTATATATTTCGGTTGGGATCCATTTCTTTATAGTCTGTTTGAATATGTATTTTAATGTATAATTTTTAATTTTTAGTTCTTGTGGTATAGTAGCAGAAAATTCAACAATTCTATGATCTAACAGCGGAACACGAGATTCTACGGAATTCATCATGCTTGTTCTATCTTCGACTTGGAGTAGCCCTGGAAGATAATTTTTTATGTCACAGTAAAATGGAATATATTTGTAGTTTTTACGATCAATATTTTCTAATGTCTCGCAAAACGATTTAAAACAGTCATATTCCCCTAATTCTTTGTAAAACTTTTCCGTGAATAATTTGTTTAATTCTCGTTTTGTAATGAAACTTTCACTGATAATCTGAAAGTACCTGTTACGCGGCTCAAATGAGGTTCCATTGAGGAAAAATAGGGCAGAAAATAAGGTAAGCCCCTTTAAACCTCCAAAACGTGTTATGCTAAATAAAGATCTGCAAGGATGTTCCAGCATTTCCATTTCATATGAAAATTGTAAGTGTCTTAAATAACCTGCAAATATTTCGTCTCCTCCCTGGCCACCTAACACGACTTTTACATTTTCACTTACTAGCTTGGAAACAAAATACTGTGGAACAACACCGGGTCCCACAACTGGTTCATCTAAATACCACGTCAATTTTCGTAATAACTCTCCAAAGTCTTCTACTTCAGGATAAATCTCAAAATACTCTGCATTGACGTAACTGGCAACACATTTTGCATAATTTGTTTCATCATATTTTGAGCCTTCCGAAAAAGCACCTGTAAATGTTTTTATTGGATGATTTAATATTGATGAAGCTAAACAGCAGACTGTGCTTGAATCTAAACCTCCGCTTAGATGACAGCCAAGTGGTACATCACTTCTCAATGTAATCTTTACTGAATCACGCAATAAATACTCTAATTTATCTATGAAATACTGTTCTTCATGTTTATAATCTGGCTTTAATTCTAAATCCCAATATTTTTTTACTTCTACATGGCTGTTTTCTACTACCAGAATATAACCTGGCATCAATTTATTGATTCCCTTAAAAAATGTTTTTTCTCCAGTTACATAAGTAAGAGTCATGTAATCCATTATTGCAGGATAGTTTGGCTCTGCAGTTATATACTCACTCTGGAGAATTGCTTTTATTTCTGAAGCAAATATTATTTTTTCTTCTTTATATGCATAATATAATGGCTTTACTCCTAATCGGTCTCTTGCGAGGAATAGTTTCTTTCTGTTGCTGTCCCATATTGCAAAAGAAAACATTCCATTGAGGTATTCCACACATTTTTCACCATGTTCTTCATATAAGTGAATAATTACTTCTGTATCACTTGAGGTGTAAAATATGTGGCCATTCTCTTTTAATTCTGTTATGAGTTCTAAATAATTATAAATCTCTCCATTAAATACGATAGATATACTTTTATCCTCATTGTAAACTGGTTGTTTTCCTCTGCTAAGGTCAATTATACTAAGTCTTTTGTGACCTAAACCTATATTACCATTAAAATAATAGCCCGTATCATCTGGACCCCGGTGATGCATGACATCACACATTTTCTTTATTCTATTAGTGGAAACTTGTTCATTTTTCAGGTCAAGTATTCCGGCTATTCCACACATATAATTCACCTCTTAATCGGAACTTCATTTGTTACTTCAACCTTATATACTTTTGTATTTTTTTTCTAGTGTATGTTAATTTCTATTATTGAATAGAAGATCGGCTCGTCACAGATTCCTGTCTTGTTGCCTATAATGGTAAAAGTATCAAGTGAATAAAGATCCAGAGGGTTTTTTATTTGTGGAGCTGATCCCAAAACTCAAAATGATTTTTCTGAATCCCTGATCTACAATAAGTAATAGATTTTCTGATCACGAAAATAATTTTTAAATTTTACTAATTTGAGGATAAAATTAGTTTTGGGATGGACTCTGTAAAAATAGGTTGATTTAAGTCTGCAATTTTTAGGTTTTGCGTATTTCTCAATTGTGTCGGATTTCGGGATACAATAAACCAATGTATGGAATCAATAACAGAAAAACTGTTTGTGGTGACTATTCTATTTGAATAAATTGACTGGTAAAGGGTGGTTAGCCTTTCCTGATCACCAAGAATCAAAGGATCAGGTTTTTTGAATTGAGATGATTCTTTGTCCAGTTTTTTAATATCTATAGGATCTCATGTTCTGACTTATTGATCTTATTTTTGTTCTCTTTAAGTTCCATTAAAGAAAAGTATTATTTGCTATTTTGAGTATTCAGATATGTATATATGTGAATAAGTAAACAATAAGTCCTGTATATATGTATACAAATATTCAGTTAAGAAAATATACAGGAATATAGCCGGGAAGATGTATGAGATACGTACAAAAAAGCAGATCATAGAGCTTTCTTTATGTCTAGTATCTGAAAAGAGTGTTAGATCATTGTTATATTATATGTTATAAAGTATACTAAAATGCAGAGATACTTGTGTACTGGCAGACAAATAAATAAGTATATTTACTTACAAGTATACTGGTATATACAAATACAATATCCAGTTCTTTGTGTTTCAAGATGAATGAGGTGTATGCATGGCAAGAATAGTTACCATTAACAACGTTAAAGGAGGGGTTGCCAAGACGACTACTGCAACAAATTTAGCTGCAGGGTTGGCTCGAAGAGGCAAACGGGTTTTATTAATAGACTCTGATCCTCAAGCAAACGCATCCTCAAATTTGTATCCTGGACTTAGAGCAGAGAAAACAATCAAGGATTTGTTCCAGGGAACGCCAATCACAGAAATAATCTCACCATCTGTAGAAACCGGATTGGAAATAATTCCTTCTTGCCTGGCGTTTTCAACAATTGAACTGGAACTAGCTGCACAACTTGCAAGGGAAACAGTTCTAAAAAGATTACTAAAACCGATAGAAGGAAATTATGACATTATATTAATCGATACTCAGCCATCGGTTGGAGTGATCCCAATTAATGCTCTGTGTGCAGCTGATGAAGTTATTATTCCTGTGCATGAAGCATATGCACTGGATGCGATGAGCCAAATGGTCAATGTTATACTGCAAGTCAAACAAGCACTGAATCCGGATCTTGTGATAGGAGGAATCCTGCTAACAATGTATGATACAAGGACTACCCTGGCAAAAGAGATAAGGGAACGGCTACTGAATAAGTTCGGTGCAATTCTGTTCGAGACCACTATTCCCAGGAACATTAGATTAGCAGAATGTCCAACTCACAAAAAATCAATTTTTGAGTATGCACCTGAATCTGCAGGAGCAATAGCATACCAAAAATTAACAGAAGAAGTTATGAAGCGATGGGGGATGATTCAATGAGGACAGCTATAGGTAATACAACTATTGATGAAAACGATAACATAGGGGCTCTATTGGGGCAGCAACAAATGCAGATTGAAAAAAACACAGAAAACCGAGAAGAAATACCTGTAGCAGTAGGAAAAAAGGAAAAAGGAAAAATAGGAAAACAAGAAGGAAATACCGGTGACGAGAAACTAAAACACAATCGGTCTGCTAAATTTACCGATCTGGAAGTAGAGCAGTTGGATAAAATAATGCTTGCGATCGGAACCGATAAAGTTTCCAAGGCTCTTAGATGGTGCCTGAGTAAAGCATGGGAAGTAAATGGGGATGAAGTTGAAAGAATAGCTGAGGAAAAAAAGAAGATTGGTATACTCTAAAGTAAATAACTACTACTCACTTTTCTTTTTTAAATTAAACTTTTTACTGTTTCTATTTTTGCGTTACATTGGAAATTGGTATATATGCTGTTTCTGGACAACGACTCACTGTAAATATTTCTATACTTTTATAGAAGAAAATAACTTAACATTTCATAAAAACATAAAATTGCTAGCAATAGAGAACTTAACATCTTGTAAAAAAGAATAATGCAATAAACTCGATATATACAACAATTTTAAGGGCTCAAATTGAAGCAAATTTTTGTGATGTTGAGTCTTATATTGAGTCTTGTATTATATCTGCAATGAAGCTGAATAGGTGAAATGTTGAACTTTCAAAGTTCATGTAAACTACCCAAAGTATTTAGCTTCGGGGTTTACATATCTGTTTATAGGAATATGAATGCTGCGATCAGTATGAAAAATTTGATTTAATTGATCTAAAACCTAATTAGATCCTAACACCTGCAGGAATTCAGGCAGGAGCTTCCTTGTTCATGATATAAGCGACCATTTCAGGGTTAAGTCTATTTTCCCTTGAGACCTTTGCTTCAATATCCTCATTGGATTTACCTTCGATTTTCATTTCCCTTATTTTCTCAGTAACTGAGATAGGAATGGTGTAGTATTCGTTAATATCTTTCCTGTGTCCCCATACATCGCCTTCCATAAGCTGAATTCTCTGCATCTCAAGGAATATCTCTATGGACTTTGAGATCGTGGCTATGTAAGATTTAGGTAACTGAATTACTTCGATCTTTGGACAGGTTTCAACGAGTGCGAAGACATCCTTGTTCGATGGTCTAAAGGCCAGGTGAACGATGCGCTCATTAGGATTTAACATAAAAACTTCGTCTCTGGAACTAATTACTCGAATTCTCATATTTTCCCCCAACTATAAATTTCTTTTAATTGTACTTTGATATAAACTATATACACTGATTATAAATAATTATCTTATTGAACTAACATTATTTGGATAGTATATCGGAGAGAAGTACTATGTCAGGTACTTTAACTTTATTTAGAAGAGCCAGTAAAAGCATAAAAATCGATCCTTAAAATTTGTTTTTCGATTTTTTTTCTTTAATTCTGCTCTATTTCATACTATATTTTTTTCAAAATAAGATTAATTATTCTAAATTTGTTTTCTTTTAATTTTGAGCTCAGCTTAATAAATGTCTGAAAACACTTAATAAATTCCTTAAGAGCCTTGTTCTTTAAGTATACTTGTATATAAGCATACATTGAGATTAGTATTCATGTATGTATGTGTATGAGATTATATGTAAGAAAGTATACAAAACTATAATCAGATATATTTGCCTGCAAGCTCTCAAGTGAACTACCAACGTTTAAAGCATGTTTGCTTCCTGCTTTATATCTCAAACTATCTTAGGAACCTGAAGAATCCTTCATGGAATATATATCTGTCAGTAAACAGGTCCTACCCGCGTTTTACAGGTGCCAGAAATGTCAGATCTATGTCTTATAACCTGTATCTTATAGTAGAAGGAAGCATAGACATTATTATTTGACGTTCGATGTTTTCTTTGGTAAAAACCCATATGCTGACCATGTATACTATTGTTACAATGATTCCAGATATTACTAAGGCTCCAAGTCCTGAGACAGGTACAAGAAAATTAATGAGCCTACAGGATCCTGTTATTATAAACACTGCCAAAACTCCCGGGAATATGGAACTCACAAAAGTGGTTCTTGGGATCCCAAGTATTTTGGTAGTATACCAGGGAATAAAAATAGCGTTATTAAGAGTCAGTACAATTGCTCCTGCAACTGCAACGCCATAATATCCCCAGCCAGTAATAAATGGAAGTGTTAGTTCCAATAGAAAATTGCCTACTCCCATCCAAAATGTGACAATTCCAGGAGTTCGCACTTTGTTGTATGCGATGTTTATATCAAAGAGAAGCATTACTGGAAGGTTAATTACAAGGTGAGATAGCATTATTAATATTAATGGTGAGATTTTTACAAATTCAGGGCCTACCCAAAGTGAAAGAAGTTGTGGAGCAAAACCACAGATAAAACCAATTGGAAGAGCCAGTGCAAGGCCTGTAAGTTTTATGGCGCTTTTTGCTAAATTTATAAGTTCTTCGATTTTTCCCCGAATATAGTAAGTTAAAATCACTGGTGTAAGGATACTTATAAGCACACTTGCAATAGTGCGCAGTACTGAACTCCACATAAAAGCTATCGAGTATTCCCCGCCTGCAAGAGTGCCAAATAATTTGTTCACAACTATAAGGTCTATCTGGAGAAAGAGAAGAGAGCCGATCTGAGTGATAATTACCCATCCTCCCATCTCCATAATCTCATTAGCCTTTGATCTGTGGAAGTCTTTTATATTTATCTTAAGATGAGGATTTGTCCTGCGCGAGAAAAATACAGTAAGAGCAAAGGCAACTATGGCAGCTATCAGGTAAGCTAATCCTATGTAAGCAAGATTTGGAGAATCTAATTTGAAAAACAGTATTATCAGGCTCACCTGAACAAGGATATTTATGGCATTTATTATGTTTAGAATGTCAAGTCTGTTATAGGCGAAAATAGAAACTCCAAAGTTACTGCTCCAGGCTCGCAATAGAAACGCAATTATAACGCCAAGAAAAAGGAGTCTTGTGGCATTTTCCTGGTTGGATGGGACTTCAAAAAACGACGGAGAATAGTATGAAAGTAGTAGTATTATGGGTAGTATTAATAAGATAATTCCAAGTGTTCCAAATAGAGCAGTATTAAAGGTTACATTTGCTTTTTTAAACTCTTCTTTCTGTAGTTCAATAGTTATGGGCCTTGAAACTGAGGTATTGAGGGATACCGTAATTAGATTCACATAAGATGTAAAGGAGGTCGCCAGTGGGATCATTGCATAGCTTGCGACGCCAAGTGAATTTATGAAATATGGTACCAAAAACAATCCGCTTGCGAGGCTAATTATAAAATACACAATGTTGGCTGTGAGATTCTTGGGCACTTGCTTGCTGAAAACGTCCTGGGGATCCGTTGAATTTAACATTTTTACCTTCTTGAATTCTCTTGTGGTTTGTAGTAAGAGTAATCATAAATCTTCTAATTCTGATTAGTATCCCTGTGAATTTTTGACCATCTCTGCCAGAATTTGTATATCTATATGAAATTATAAAGAGGCTTTAGAAGTCCTGTAATATAGAACAGGATGAATTGGCATACCCAATTTTCCACTTACTTTTGGTATTTACTTCCACAATACCATAAGTGTGTGATATCATTGATTGGGTTGTATGTAATGGAGAGTTTATATAAATTCGAATTTGCAAAATTTGTTGTATTCTTATGGAAGCATAAGAAGAAGCTCATGATATCTATTTAAAATTAATAATATACTTTTATTACGATCCTCACCTTATATTATATCCTTAATATGCAGTTTTTATGTTTCAGTTTATAACTTTATTTTTGATGTCATCTTCTTAAAACTTAGACGTTTGAACTGAGAAAGGACGTTTGGAAAGCCAGAATTAGATAAATTCCATTATTTTAAAAATGAGAATCCCAATAAAGCTGAGAGTCAAAGGAATGATTGCAATATTAAAAGAAAGGTTAATGTTTCGGTTCCATTTTTTAGTTGCAACTAGAATCTCCATTAAAGACAGAAGTATCAAAAGCCCAATAATAATTGCACTCCAGTACTGGGGAATACCGATGGTTGTAGTTGCGGATTTGACGCCAGAATAATCAATATTAGAAAATATTGTGCTATGTGAGATTATGGTTGTTAACATAAAGATTCCTGTGAGCAATACATATCTTTATTAAAATATTGTTTAAGATATGACAACACTTCATCATTATCCAAATAATGATTATTGATATTAAGATAGGACAAGTTATAAAAACCTTTCTTTTTGAAGTCCAATTTGAGTATTAATAAAAAAACACACACAATTTAAATAATAATCTTGTATATTGTAAAATTAGTATTATTCTAATGAAAAACTTGCTATTTTTTATGTTATTGAGTTCGTCCCAAACTCCTTTTTATTCTCAACTATATGAATTATTCAATATTGCTTTTACCTCTGATACCTCGATTGGTTACTTAATATGTGGGAGTCAAAAAAGCAAATTTTGAGTTTTGAAGTTGGCTTATTTAGTCTCCAGAACACTGATTATGGCCATAATCTTATCTGTTAAAGTAGATATCTCGATTTTTGTAGTATTCTAGACTGTCTTGATACTTTTCCAAATCTGGTAATAGTGCAAAAATCTCATAATGTAGAATAAAATCCATAGTGTTTGTAACCTCGACTTTTTGGATATCTTACTCAGTCGTTTTTCTGAAAATTAATGTTCTCTAATTGCCATTCACCTTTGGTCTTCTAAGATGGAATGTACAACTTGTATATATGTATCCCACTTCCTATGGAGAACAGTAACAGAAACCTTCACGTTTTAAAAGTATTATTTAGCATACGCATTGGTTTATATGACGAAGCGTAAAACCCTTGATTTTTTAGCTCAGAGGATATAAGCGTCAACTTTCACTACATTAATTCATACAGATTAACAGTAGCTTTCAAAAGTGTTGAAAATCAAAAAAATAAATAAAATTAAATTAAAATTATAAAAGTAAAATACACATCAGTCAGGTTTGTAAAATCCAGTTTATTCAAAACTATAAATATTTTGAATAAAATTCGAGCCCTAATAGAGCTTATTTTAATTATCGTTACATTGATATAACGATAATGTTAAAATAAAGGTCTTAAACATTTCAGTTTTCTAACCAAGATTTATATATGAGTTAGTACATAGTTAATTCTGAAGTAAAATGAGAATGTAATAGTTTAAAATTTCAAATTAAGGAGCGTGAAACCAAAATCAGAAAAGTACAAAGTCTGAAGTCGTGATGACTGCCGATCACACGACTTGAAGACTCTGATATTGGAAGCATTACCGAAGCAATGCCATAGTGTTGTATGTATACAATGTAACTTGAAGTACTTTAACTTATCGTAAATTGCTAATAAATACTGGTTATTGCTGGAATTCACATTTAACTTAATATGCTTCCTTTTCTCTGAGTCGGTACCAATTCCAGATCTGAAAATGCAAATTACAGAGGTAAAAATGCATCTTGAAATTGATATTCCAGAGGAAAGAGTCTTGACAATTGCTGTTGAGGTCTTTGTCTTCTGGTTACATCTACATGGACTGTTTTAAGCAAGAAAAAGATATAAGCCTTGGTTCCATTGCAAAAAAATGCATAGGTTTTATTGTAAAATCTCTGCATTTTTTCATTTTTGGCTTTGAATTTAAAGCTATTTTCTACCATATCTCTCCCTTATACAGATGTTTAAATAAAATCTCTGTATATTTCTATTTGGAAGTAATTCGCATGGAAAACAAATACAAAGCTTCTGGGTACACTAAAGATTCCGGAGCCCTGCATCTCTACGTTAAAGACATTCGAATTTTGACTCCTAAAGAATATGAGACATTAATGGTAGTAATTCCAAAAGATTTTCACAAAACAATATTTGATGTTCTTTTAATTACAGGAATGCGTTACATTGAAATGCTCAGACTTTACAAGCATAGAGAATGGTATAATGAGAAGAGAAATTTAATCCATTTACCTGAAGAAGCTCAAAAGAAGGCTAAAAGAAGACAATTAGAGAGAACCATTTATCCATTACCAGGCATGTTCAGTTATATTTTAAAGGATTTCTGGGAAGGTAAGAAGCCACCTTTAGAAGCTACTTGGAACAAGAACCTTCAGAGATGGGCTATTGCTGCAGGCATTAACCCATATGGACTTTCAGTAAAAACCACAAGAAAAACACTGGAATCCTGGATGATTGCAGCAGGTATACTTGAATCTGCAGTTTGTCTAAGGCAAGGACATGACAGTTTAACAAGTATGAGACATTACCAAGGGCTTGTTTTTTCTGATGACGAATTAAGGGAAATTAAGAAAAAGTTAACTTCATGGGGCATTGGAAAGTAAAATAAAAAGAACTGTTTTGCACATAAACTTTTATTTTCTCTGAGTTTAGGTGCAGAGTGAATTATCAGCACCTAAAGCGCATTTGCTTCCTGTTTCATACTCCAGACTATTCTCAGGAATCTGAAGAATCCTTCATGGAATATATGTCTATCAGTCCACAGGCTCTACCCTGTGTTCCGCAGGCGTAAAGAAAACAATATGATATCTATGAGTGTAATATATTTAAGATGTATATAGCTTCCGCGTCTAAAGCATTTGGGATTTAGCCTTTGTTCATCTTAAAACATCTTTTTCAAGCCCTTCAGTCCTATACAGTAATTTTAGCTTAATGGGCTCTGGTATATACCAGTATTTTTTACCAATTACTATTTTTAATTTACAACTTATTTATTTTTTGTATATGCACATTAACTAACTATTGAAATTATGTGATATTTTGGCATATTTACCTAAATATCAACTTTTGTAAATTTCTATCCAAATATATTTCTATAAATTGAAACTATTAAATATTAAGTTAATAGTTCTTCTTTTAATGACTCAAAATGGGGTGTGAAAATGAGTGGGGAGTCAAGTAATGGTAGCAGACATGAGTGTGTAACTTTGTGTGATTATCCGCAAAAGACGCGGACAGCTCTCAAACAAATTTTAGTGATTCTTCCTGCTTATAATGAAGAAATTTCCATCGGAAGTATGGTTCACCTTACCAGATCATACGCAGACAAAGTAATTGTTGTTGATGATGGTAGCTTGGACCGGACAGCAGACGTTGCCAGAAAAGCTGGAGCTGAAGTCATTGTTCATGAAGTAAATCTGGGAAAAGGAAGGGCTCTCAAAACTGGCTTTGAAACCGCACTTACCCTGGGTGCTGACATAATTGTGACGATGGATTCAGACGGCCAGCATAACCCTGCCGAGATTCCAAAACTGGTGGCTCCAATTGTCGAAGGCGAGGCTGAGGTGGTTAACGGAAGTCGATACCTGTACGGTCTGGAAAAGAACACACCTGCATACCGTCGTATCGGCCAGACCATTCTTGATGGGGTCACCAACCTGAACTCTGGGCTCCAGATCACAGATTCACAGAGCGGTTTTCGCGCCTTTGCTGCCTCAACAATTGGAAAATTTCGCTTCAATGCACAGGGCATGGCAATAGAAAGCGAAATGCTCACGGATGCTGGGAATGCAGGCTTTCGCATAAAAGAAGTGGGCATAGGTGTCCGTTACGACGTCGACTGTTCTACCAAAAGACCAGTTTCTCATGGCCTTGAGGTTCTTTTAGCGGTTTTAAAAGATATGGTTAGGACTTACGCAGTTAAAATGCCGAAAACTTGATATCTTTATAAATATACTTATGGCTTAGTGTTTCTCTAAAAACGTACGGAGTTATGGACATAAATCCACCTAAGTGTACCGACATTGACTACATTAATTTTCTCATTGCGGCTTCTAACGTTTTTAGCTGTACTGAAGCTGCTAGATGTTATCCAGACATAGCTAATGCTCCTTCTCATGATGCTTTTACTCGTTGCCTTCAAAGGCAACCTCCAGACACGGAAGCACTATGGGAGGAAGTAAAAAGTTATGTCAAGCTTAAGGGAGGATACCTAATTGTTGATGATTCAACATTAGATAAACCATACGCAGAAGAAATTGCTTTTGTTCGTCGTATGTGGAGTGGAAAACATCATCGTACTGTAAAGGGAATAGGCCTGGTTACCTTAGTTTGGACTGACGGTACAACCGTTATACCTATCGATTTTCGAATTTATAACATCGATGTAGACGACAAAACAAAGAATGACCATTTCCGTGATATGCTTGACAAGGCCGAAGAACGTGGTTTTAATCCCAAATTCGTTTTATTTGATACATGGTATGCAAGTGTGAAAAACCTTAAAGCCATTAGACAGAAAGAGTGGCATTTCCTTACAAGATTGAAAAATAATCGTTTGGTAAATCCTGACAACAAGGGAAATGTGCCACTTGAAACAGTAGATATTCCTCCAAAAGGACGTGTGGTTCACCTCAAAGCATATGGATTTGTAAAGGTGTTTAGGATAGTTTCAAAAAATGGAGACACGCAACACTGGGTTACAGATGTGCAAGAGATGGATGAAGCAAAACGTGAAGATTTGGCAAAGAAGTCATGGAAAATTGAGGAATATCATAGGGGAATAAAACAGTTCTGTGGTGTCGAAAAATGTCAGGCAAGAAAGGAAGAATCACAAAGAGCACATATAATGTTCTCATTAAGAGCTTTTCTTAGACTGGAATTACAAAGAATCAAAAGTGGAATATCCTGGTTTGAAAGTGCTATGAAAATTAGAAGAGTGGCAGTGACAGAATACTTAAGGAATCCCCAATACACGTTAAATTAATTCAAATATTTGAAAGTTTGGAAAAAACAATATGCTAGGAGCCAACTGCGTAACTCCTAATGGTCTTGAAGAAACATGTTTAAATATAAAATTTTGGGGAAGTATATTTTGGGGGTATATTTTTGAGGATTGCATTTTTTATAAATACACCCGCGCATGTTCACTTATACAAAAATGTTATAAAATCCTTAGAACTCAGCGGGCATCAAGCCATTATTTTGGCAAGAAATTATGGAGATACAGTCAACTTATTAGATGAAATAGGTTTTGAGTATTTTGTATATGCCAATGTACCTGATTCAAAATATGGAAAAATCCTGTCTCTACCTTTCAATGTGCTAACAGCATATAATTTTCTCCGAAAGGAAAAGCCTGATTTGTTGGTTGGAATGGGAGTTTACTCAGCGTATACATCACAATTACTGCGTAAAAAATGCATAATTTTTAATGACTCTGAACCTACACCTTTTCAGTTCATGCTCTTTAAGCCTTTTGTAGATGTAGTTCTCACCCCTTCATCATTTACCATAGACCTAGGTCCAAAACACATCAAATTTAACAGCTTTAAAGAAATTGCTTATTTACATAAAAACTATTTTGTGCCTGATGTAAAAATCTATGATTTCCTTGGGATAGGTCAAGATGAAGATTACGTGCTTTTACGTTTCAATGCATTTGACGCTGTACATGATTTTGGCATAAACGGGTTTTCCATTGATCAAAAAAGGCTTCTGGTTAATGAACTGAGCAAGCATGCACGTGTGTTTATCTCGTCCGAAATAAAATTGCCAGATGATTTTAATAAGTATCTACTGAAAATACCGAAATCTCGCATTCACGATATCTTGTATTATGCAAAACTTGTTGTGGCAGATACCCAGACAATAACTACTGAGTCCGCAGTCTTGGGAACTCCAGTTATCAGGTTTAATTCTTTTGTAGGCAAGAAAGATATGGGCAATTTCATTGAACTTGAAAATAAGTATCATCTTATTTTCAGCTTCAGTGAACCTGAAAAAGCAATTGCAAACGCAGTAGAACTTATTCAGGAACCTGATTTAAAAAATAAATGGAAAGAGAAAAGAGATCAGCTCCTGGCTGACAAGATCGATGCTACCAAATTTCTGGCTTCTTTTATTGGTAATTATCCTAAAAGTCAAAATAAAATAAGAGATGGGAAAAAATATTCTAAAAGAGAGGGTAGTGCCATCATACTGCAGGGTGATCTGCTATGAAGATCGCAAGTGTTGTAGGTGTTAGACCTCAGTTCGTGAAAGCTTCTGTGGTTTCAAGAGAATTAAGAAAAACTAACGAAGAATGTTTGATTCATACTGGCCAGCATTACGACTATGAAATGAATAAGGTATTCTTTGAGGAATTAGGTATTCCTGAACCGAACTATTATCTTGGTGTAGGTTCTGGCTCACATGGTCAACAAACAGGAGAAATGCTCCGAAAATTAGAAGAAGTTCTTCTAATTGAAAAACCTGATCTTGTGCTGACTTATGGGGATACTAATTCAACACTTGCAGGAGCTTTGGCTGCATCAAAGCTTGGAATAAAAAATGCACATGTAGAATCTGGGTTAAGAAGCTTTGATAGATCCATGCCTGAAGAGATCAATCGCATTTTGACAGATCATTGCTCAAACATCTTGTTTTGTCCAACTCAGAATGCAGTTGACAACCTGAGAGAAGAAGGAATCACTGAAAATGTGTATTTAACTGGTGATGTTATGGTTGATTCTCTTCTTCTTAATAAGGAGATTGCAGAAGCAAAATCTTCAATCTTAACCGATCTTAACCTAAAAAACAGGGACTATCTAGTTGCTACAATCCATAGAGCAAGTAATACTGATAATATAGAAAACCTTCAAAATATTATTGAAGCTTTTCAAGGACTGGACGAAAACATCATTTTTCCTGTTCACCCACGAACTGAAAAACTGCTTAGAAGTTATGGGTTATATGAGAGCTTAAGCTCCTCTGTTACGTTAACAAAACCTCTAGGGTTCCTTGATTTCATAAAACTCATGAATCATGCTAAGATGATTCTAACCGACTCCGGAGGCGTTCAGAAAGAAGCATATATTTTGAAAGTGCCGTGCGTTACACTTAGGGAAAACACAGAGTGGATTGAGACCATTAGAGATGGATGGAATGTACTAGTTGGTTCCAATAAAAATAAGATTATAGAAGCAGTGAATGAATTTATGCCTTTGGCCAAGGAGCATCGGAATAGATTTGGGGATGGGAGTGCAAGCAACAGAATTGCTGCAACAATTAATGGATTATTTGGAAATAAAAGTGCAAGCAACAGAATTGCTGTAACAATTAATGCGTTATAAGTCAAACTGGGGGGTTAACTTATGACCTTCGATGTAATTGTAGATAACTCCATGAAATCGCTTTATGACTGGGTAAAAAGTGAAGAGTACTATGGATGGGACCCTTATGATGCACTAAACAGTAAAATAGTAAACAAATTCTGTTCGAGCTCTCAGCTACTGGAGATACTGGTAACTCAATTGAATAAGTACTCTATCTTAAACATCAGGCCAATTATAGGTGTTGAAAAAGGGCTAGATGTAAAAGGGATGTCCCTTTTTGCCCAATCATTTTCAAAAATTTATTCTTTAACAAACGATCAACGGTATAAAGAGGATCTGTTTGAATGCAGCAATTTTTTAAAAAATAAGTCTCTCAAACAAAAGTATGGGTTTGATTGCTGGGCAGGACACTATTTTTACCACAGGGGCTTTGATGGGGACATATTAACTCCAGAAATACCTGATATTATCACAACATCAAATGTGATCAAAGCAATGGTTGACAGTTACTTGATTTTTAAGGATGAGGCGTTAAAAGATATTGGGAAAAGCGCCTGTGATTTCTTAATAAAAGATCTACTGAGAAAAACCGATGATGGTCTTTATTACCTGCAGTACGATACTTTAAGTGAAGATAAAATCGTAACAGATGCTTCTGCTAAAGGTCTGACCGCTATATGCAAGTTAATGCCTCTGTTTGACGATGCTGAGATGAGAACGGTAGCGTGCAAGCTTTCCGAATTTTTAATACGTACCCAGGATTCAGATGGTTGCTGGATCTACACCAAATATAAAAGTGGAAAGATAAGGCGTCAAACGGATTTTCATCAGGGCTTTATAATAGATTCTCTGGTTGAGTACCTCTCCTTTGCTGAACCAAAAGAACAGGACCGGCTAATAGACTCAATCAAGAGAGGTGTAAATTTTTACAGGAAAAAACAGTTTTTAGATGACGGCAGATGTTATTACCGATATCCCCAAATGTACCCTACAGATATACATAACCAAGCTCAAGGCATAATTACTTTTAGTAAGTTAAGCATGTTTGATCCAGAATTTCTTGAATTTGCAAGGAAGATTTTGGAATGGACAATTTTTAATATGCAGGACAACTCTGGATACTTTTTCTACCAGAAAAACCGGGTTTTAACAAATAAAATTCCCTATATGCGATGGGGAGCAGCTTGGATGATGCTGTCCATGGCAACGTATTTAGAAAAAGTGGGGGTGGCAAAATCGTAAGAGTTTTAATGTGTGGATCTGTAGCTTCCTCAGGTGGGGTTTCTACACATACCAGGAAATTAATTGAAAATTTGTCTGTTGAAGATAGTGAAATATTATTGTACAATTACTATACAAATGAAGATAACGCAAAGACCACGAATATCGAGAAGGTCTATCGGCGTACCTTTGGATTGTTTTTTGAGATTTTATCCAACAAAAAAAAGTACGAAATAATCCATGATCAAACATCGGGCGGGATCTTCAGTTTTATTTCCTCAATTACCGCCTCCATTGCATCAAAAATCGCAGGTAGAAAGTTAATTGTCACATTTCATTACTCAAATACAGAAGAATTCGTGAAAAAATATAAACCTTTTTTTAACTTTGTTTTAAAAAATGTAGACACAATGATTTTAGTTTCAAATAAACAAAAAGACATTATCTCCAAGACTTTTCCACAGTACTCTAATAAACTAGTTGTAATTCCAAACGGCTATGATTCAGCCTTTTTTTTCCCAAGGGATACTGATGAATGCCGGGCTATGCTTGGAGTTCCTGTGAATAAAAAGGTGATCTTTAATATCTCAAATTTAATCGATATAAAAGGTCACAAATACCTTATTGAAGCAATTGGCAATATTGCAAAAACCAGATCTGACATTTACTGTATCATTGCAGGGAAAGGCTATCTATTAGAGACTCTGGAACAACAGATAAAAGACTTCAAACTCGAAGACTATATAAAATTGGTGGGATGGATCCCTGATGATGAGATTCCTATTTACATAAACACCAGTGATTTCTTTGTCCTACCAAGCCTTGGAGAAGGAAATCCTATTGTTATGTTTGAAGCGATAGGGTGTGGAAAACCGTTTATAGGAACAAAAGTAGGTGGAGTTCCTGAGATTATAGCCTCTGAAGATTATGGATTATTATGCGAACCTGCAAGTTCAGAAGCACTGGAAAAAACTATAATGTTAGCACTAAATAAAAACTGGGATACTTTTAAAATTAAAGAATATGCAGAATCTTTTACTTGGAAAAATATTGCAAAAACAACTAAATCCATCTATGGGCAAACCTTATGAACTAGCCCACTTGTAAATCTAACAATTAGCAGGGAGACTTTTTGGTTTATAGGAAGAAGCATAAAAACCCTGGTCTTTAGCTGAATGATAGTTTACTCTCTGAACTCTAAGTCCACCTTTCTCAATAGGTTGGGTTTACCCTATCTGGCAGACATAGCCTCCCTGCCATTGCTTTTTGAGAATACAGATAAAGTTCTGCATCATTTTGTATATTGTCACCATTATTTTTTACAGTCAGATAAGCCATATTTTCCAGTGTGAATTACTCCTCTCTGAATCCTTTGCCTCAAGGCTCGGTTTTGAAGGAGAAGACTTCTCACTTTCAGAGTTAAATACACCTCCTTAGATTCTGGATGGTTAAAATCGTTCCATTACTAGGTTCCAGTGCCAGGAAGTAGGGCTGTTCATGCTCTCCTATTGGTGAGCCAGCCCATTATTCCTGTTTTTCCAGTTGTTAGCTGGTACTGAGACAAGCAACTGGAACTTCCACTGGTTTTATTGCAGTCATTCCATTGCTATCACTGGTCTTCAGTTTCATGACTGGTGACTCATCTTCCAACTATTACTATATTGGCTGTAGTACTTGATTTGTCGCCATTGGTTGCAGTTAATCTCACAATGTAGAATCCTGTTGTGTAGGTGTGACTTGGGTTTGATTCGGTAGAGGTAGTTCCATCGCCAAAGTCCCACTTTATTGAGGCTGCATTGACAGATTTATCTGTGAATTTAACCGTGAGAGGAGAACGCCCAATCTGAGGTGCCAATGTAAATCTTGCTGTTGGCGAAGCAGATGTTCCAGTAACGGTTATTGCCTTACCTATGGTATCAGAACCATCTGCATTGCTTACAGTCAGGTTAACTGTATAAGTTCCTGCAACAGCATAGGTATGTGCTGGGTTTGCATCGGTAGATGTGGAACCATCACCAAAGTCCCAGTTCCATTGAGTTGGACTGTTACTGGATGTATCGTTAAACTGAACCGTAAGTGGTCCTGTCTGCTGTGCGGTGAAGTTTACAACTGGTGGTGTCGGTATGCGATTTACTTTAATATCCATTGATCTTGGATCGCTGGAACCGTCGCCATTTATTGCAACCAGGGTAACACTGTACATTCCCTCATCACTGAACACATGCACAGGGTTCTGCTCGGTTGAAGTATTTCCATCTCCAAAGTCCCAGTTCCATTGAGTTGGACTGTTGGTGGATGTATCAGTGAATTGAACAGTCAATGGAGCAGAGCCTTCTGTAGGATCTGCAGTGAAGCTTGCAACTGGTATCAAGCGGGTTACGGTAATAACCATTGATCTTACATAGCTGGAACCAGCATCATTTGTTGCAACCAGTGTAACCGTATATGTTCCCTCACTACCGTATACATGTACAGGATTCTGCTCAGTTGAACTAGTTCCATCTCCAAAATTCCATTCCCATTGAGTTGGATTGTTGGTAGATATGTCAGTGAACTGTACAGTAAGACTTGCAGTAAAGTTTGCCACAGGAAGAACTGATTCAGGTTTCTCAGTAACAGTAATTGTACCTAGCTTTGAATTTGTACCGTTTGCATTGCTTGCAGTCAGATTAACTGTATAGGTTCCTGCAGTTGTAAACTCATGAACTGGATTACTTTTATTAGTGTCAGTAACTCCATCGTTTTCAAAGTCCCAGGATACTGATTCTGCATTTGTGGACAAATCAGTAAACTGGACAATTAAAGGAGCATAACCTTCACTGACATTGGTACTGAAGTTTGCCACAGGAAGAACTGATTCAGGGTTCTCAGTAACAGTAATTGTACCTAGCTTTGAATTTGTACCGTTTGCATTGCTTGCAGTCAGATTAACTGTATAGGTTCCTGCAGTTGTAAACTCATGAACTGGATTACTTTTATTAGTGTCAGTAACTCCATCATTTTCAAAGTCCCAGGATACTGATTCTGCATTTGTGGACAAATCAGTAAACTGGACAATTAAAGGAGCATAACCTTCACTGACATTGGTACTGAAATTAGCTACAGGGCGTACTGGCATAGAATTTTTCAAAGTGTATGTCCCATTGCCAACACTCATGAACTGAATGCCGTCAGATGTCTGATCAAATGGTACCGACACACCATCACAATCCAGGCTCGAAGGAGAAATCGTAGTCCGCACATTTATATTGACTGAATACCCACCACTTGTGTTTAGCTGGAACTTTAGGTTATTCTCATCAGATTGCAAAACATCAGTGGTAGCAGTCTGTGCCATTGAGCTATAATACCATTTTGAGAAATCAACCAGGTCAATACCGTTTGAATTCAGATTAAGCACAAAAGTCTTGAACAGATCTGGATCTATTGAGTACTGAACCGCTGGGTAATTATCTGTCTCATGTGTGAAGCATGGAGAGATTGCACCGTGTGCTGAACTCACTGACCACCAGTCCCATGTCTCGTTCGAGAGGGTATTAACATTAGGGATAAAGTCCATACCCATTGGACCATTTCTGTACAGTGACCCATACTTGTTGTACACATAAATTGCATGTGTTATATTATCGTTATTCTCAGTAGAACTCCATGAAGCAGGTGTTAAACCTAAAGTATTCTCCATAAGCGTAGTTTGGGTGTCTATCGTGTTTTTGGCATCTTCGAGAGACTCAGATGCAAGTCCAGGATGGAAGTGTATACATCCCTTAAACCCATTAGCAAACAGACTGTTATCATAATCAATATCATCAGAGTTTAGCAGATTAGCCTCCGAAACATAGACACTTGCAGTTTGATTGCGAGAAATTAAGAGATCTGTACCATTCTGGTTATTTGCAACATTCGGATAGTCAAAACCAAATGCCATTATATCATTTCGCGCATATGGCGTAATCATGTCTCTTGGAATCGATTGAGTTATGTTGTAGAGATGCATATTAACCCAATCGCCTTCATTATTTGCCCAGAGATCCAGATAAATTAAAGGCTGAATTACATTTGTATAGGGTAGTTTTCGTGTTTTCTCTGTTGTATAAGGAGTAGTGACGGACATTCCAGACCCAGCAGTGACGACATTCGTACGAGTTGAGTCGTTACTGTGGATACTAACCGTAACTTTATTTTTGACAACTGAACTTGCAGGAATCTGGAAACTAGAGTTTAACTGACTTCCATTATCACTCGTCCAGTAAGACTTCACCCAATAACTGCCATCTAAAGCATGTCTGATACCAAGATTGGCAACTGAAGTATGGATGTACCCGTATGACCATTCTGAACTGGAGTCAACTCCTATTGTAAATGTCAGGTTTTCGTTAACAGCAGGATACGCACCTGTGATATAAGTTTCACCACTATCATTATTCCAACAGCTAGAGTCAATGGACCCTAATGTAGAATTGTACGCAAGACTCACGTTTGAGGTGGAATTAATTGGATTAGCCGTGTAAATGTTATCTGGAATATCGCTTACTTTGCCTGCGTCAAATGTCCAGAGTTGCAGTTCACCTTCACTGCTTGTTGGATCTGGTGTCGTAGCTGTGTAGGAAGTATCATTGTTCCAGGCAACATTACCTGCTGCATCCTCAGAGGATACATTTACAGAATGAGTACCTTCAACTGCTACAATGCTTCCACTCCAGATATTTCCACTCTGATGAACAAGTGAAACATCGTTTGCCTTTACCTCACTGACTCCAACATTGTCAGTTGTATCGACAGTCACAAGGATAGAATTACCAGTGTTAGGTGTATAGTCATCGAGATCAACAGAATTAATTACAGGAAATTCTGTATCTGGTAGTTCTGGTGTTGTAGCTGTGTAGGAAGTATCATTGTTCCAGGCAACATTACCTGCTGCATCCTCAGAGGATACATTTACAGAATGAGTACCTTCAACTGCTACAATGCTTCCACTCCAGATATTTCCACTCTGATGAACAAGTGAAACATCGTTTGCTTTTACCTCACTGACTCCAACATTGTCAGTTGTATCGACAGTCACAAGGATAGAATTACCAGTGTTAGGTGTATAGTCATCGAGATCAACAGAATTAATTACAGGAAATTCTGTATCTGGTAGTTCTGGTGTTGTAGCTGTGTAGGAAGTATCATTGTTCCAGGCAACATTACCTGCTGCATCCTCAGAGGATACATTTACAGAATGAGTACCTTCAACTGCTACAATGCTTCCACTCCAGATATTTCCACTCTGATGAACAAGTGAAACATCGTTTGCCTTTACCTCACTGACTCCAACATTGTCAGTTGTATCGACAGTCACAAGGATAGAATTACCAGTGTTAGGTGTATAGTCATCGAGATCAACAGAATTAATTATAGGAAATTCTGTATCTGATTCTATATCTAATACATTTATTTCACCTGGATTTACAACTGAATTTATTGTACTGCCACCATCAGCAGTTATCAATTCTGGCTGTATGTTTAGACCTGCAGTACCTGCCTGTTTTCCGGTTATAGTAATGTTTCCAAGCGAAACATTGACGTCGTTGGAGTTAACTGTTTCTCCAAGGTCAATACCTCTTATCCAAACAGAACTTGAAGGAACTGTGGAGTTCTCCGGTATCAAGTTCCAATCAGGAAACGAAACCTCAGTTATTTCCGCAATTTCCGGATCTGAAACCGAAATTGTAATGTTGAAACCTGCCAGTCCGGCAGGAACTTCATCCATTACAATCTGGACTTCCTGAGAAGAACCCATGTCCATCTGAACTGTTTGAGGAATAAACGACGTGATGTTTGCTGCCGATGCACATGGTATCCCTAGTCCAAAAAAGACCAGAAAGACTAAAACTCTATACAGCTTATTCATAGATTCATCCTTCCTTAGATATCTTATAAAGTATTACAACATCATCAAAATCAATGATATTGTTATTATTATAATCAAAAAGAGCAACAGGAACATTTGTTTTCATCCAATACATGTTAGTATAGTATGCCACCACATCATCAAAATCCACGTTTCCGTCTCCATTGATGTCCTCATAGAAACCATCATGGTCGATATCTTTTGGTGGATTAGTGTAACCTGGGAAAGGCATATTCTCAAAAACGTTGATTATAACTGACGTTGAATTCATGCCGTATTCATTGCTAGCTGTTAGATTTACAGTATAAGTTCCTGCTACTGTGTAAATATGCATTGGATTTTTCTCGGTTGAGTTAGCTCCATCGCCAA
Source organism: Methanosarcina barkeri MS (assembly GCF_000970025.1). Taxonomy (GTDB): domain Archaea; phylum Halobacteriota; class Methanosarcinia; order Methanosarcinales; family Methanosarcinaceae; genus Methanosarcina; species Methanosarcina barkeri. Next base: position 213 of record NZ_CP009527.1, on the reverse strand, counting down.
AATCCCAATGCCATCCAGTTGCATTTTTCGAACTGTCGTTAAACTGGACAACTAAAGGAGCATAACCTTCACTGACATTAGTACTGAAATTAGCTACAGGAAGAACTGGTTCAGGGTTCTCAGTAACAGTTATTGTAGCTAATTTTGAATTTGTACCGTTTGCATTGCTTGCAGTCAGATTAACTGTGTAGTTTCCGGGAGTTGTAAACTCAC